>NZ_CP126447.1 GCF_030166655.1 Pontibacillus chungwhensis
CTTCCCTATACATCACACTACTCTCATCGATCCGAACATCTTTATCACCAGTAGGATTTACACCAATAATATCCATATCTGTCATCTCTACACCATCCCTATAAATTCGATCTTTCTTATCCCTTCTACGATCAAATTCATAACGCTGTACTAAACCCTGACCCAATTGTTTATCCTCTACAATCACCTTTGGTTTCTTATCAGCGTACTTTAAATACATCTTTTCAAATTCATCACGCAATTCCGTGTAACTAGGACGGTCTCTATACTGGTCCAACAAAAACAACTGTTCATTTTTCTTTCCCCAAACCTGTCCTACAGCGCAATCTCCATTTTCTGTCTTCTTACCATTTGTATCCCAACCAATGTAATACTCTTCAAACTCATCAGGCTCTACATCATAATAAATAAAATATTCCTTCTTAAAGACATCCCCATCATCTGCCAAAGGATTCCCCTGCATAAGCGAATTAAATACTTTATTACTAACTTGCTTCCTCATACCTTCCGCCCATACTTCGTCCTTACCAATCTCAGGGAATAACGCCTCTCCGGGCTTCCTTCCTAATACATCTCCTTCTTCTGCCAACAAAGGAATATGTATATGCAACCAATCATGGTTTTCCCTAGCTAACTGCCTTCCTATTAAATCATCCTCTGTCCAACGTGTATGAATAACGACTATACGTACATCCCCACCCAATCGCATTAAAATAACAGATTCAAAGTTAGAAATTATATCTTTTTTCTTCTGACCTTTAATCGCTTCTTTCATATTCTTGTAAGGATCATCTACTATAATTAAATCTCCCGGACTTCCGTTTAAACCACTATCAATCGTCTTCGATAGTAATCCAGTCCTTCCATCATCCAGTTTCCAATTCGTTTTTGAAGACGTAGACTTACTCATCTTCGTTCCAAATAAATCCTCACCATATTGCTGTATCTTACTCCTATTGTTTTCTCCAAACCTCTCTACCAATTCCTTACCATACCCAGTCACCATAGCTGACTTACCAGGATTCTTTTGTATAAAATAACTTGGAAATGTTTCTGTCCAAAATACACTCTTTCCATGCTGAGGTGGTACATCAATCAAAACTTTCTTCACCTCTCCAGATATCAACTTATCCGCAATGTCACCAAAGTAATAATGATGTTTCCCTAATTTCACGTCCATTTTGTCCTTATGCGTATACAAAAAATAATACAAAAATTGCTCCCTAGCTAAACTCTTCATTATTTCATCTTTTTTTAACTGGTTATATAACTCTGCTTTACTCAAACTCAATTCTCATCACCCCATTACACAACTATTTAAACCCCATCCTGCTACTCTTCTCACTCTCTAACCTTTTCTCTTCCTTCAACTTCTTTCGCCCTATATACTCCTCATACACCCTCTTATCTTCCTCATCCCTTACATCCTTTATCGCTACAACTAAATTCACCCATCCAGCTATACCAAAAAACCCTACACCTATTAACAAAACGAATCCTACCATTAGCAATACCATCACATTCACCACCTTTGATTAATAATTATCATCAATCCACTTCATCCTCTCTTCTGGACTCATACCTTTAATATCTTCAGCAATTTCATCAGCTAATTCTTCTAACTTAGTTTTTTCATCATTTCCATCATTCGTGACTTGATTCGTAGTCCTATAAATTTCAGGTTTATGACTAATCAAATAAAATTTCAGCGCTTGCATATCACCCTCATCACATTTCATTAACAGCCTATTTACTACCATCTTAGTTGTCCTATTGCGAGCTTGTACTATGCACCTAGAAAGTCTAGAGTCATACATCTTCCATTGATAAACCAGATCATCTGACACACCCAAAGTCTCAGACAAATGCTTTATACTACCACCCAACTCCCTTAAATCATGTTCCAATCCCTCATAATCGTCGAATACAGACACTTCAAAATACTTTAATCCTAACTTAGGTATATCAACATCACTTATATGCCCATATCCATCCCTATGCTTTGCTTCTATCCAATTCAAAACTCTCGTTATAGGTGCTTTCGTCTTATACATATCTAATAAAAGTTCCTTTAACGCTTCTTCATCTTCCAACTCAATCCCATTTCCATTAACGTAACTATCAAAGTGATCTTCTAACTCTTCTTTACTTAGTCCACCTTTATTTGCCACATCGTCTCCTCCTTCCTCTCTCGTTCTCCTTCTCATCCTTAGGCGCTTCACTCTGCTAAGGCACTAAATGATTAAAACAAAAATAAAAACACTTGCAATTTATATTCAGTTTTATTAACCCTTTACGTTTACATATTTTTATACTTATCCTTATCCCAAATCCTTTGTTCAACATGTTCCTAGTACGTATACAACTCTGTATACACATAAATATAAGTCTGGTTGGTCTGTTCTGTCTCCTTATCCTTATTTTTATTGTTAAGGTGTTACTTCACACTGTACTTTAGAGTTGATTTTGTTAAGGAACTGTCCTAGTAAGGATAGCTGCAATGTTTATGATGACTATTAAAACAGCTAACTACTGTAAATAAAATTGGATCCCAATCCATACACCTATAAAAATCCGCCCGATGCATACCTAACTCTCTGCACACACCCGATATACTTCCTCCTTCAATCAATTGATCTCGAATAAAATTCCTTTTATTATATATCCCACTTTTTAAATACCTATCATTCTCCGTTTCGCACCCTTTCAGCCCGTCCAGATCACTAAATCTCAACTCCTCCTCAATCTTATCCTTGCTAAATCTATTCACAACTGTCACCTCCTACTTGCCAGGACGGCCCGGCGAAATTTGTCGTTTAATATTAATCTATAACACACACACACACCATCGTCCTCTTTCTTACGCGCTTTAATTCGCTAAGGTGTTAAAGTGTTGCGTTAAATAAAAAAGAGAGTTATACTCTCTCCTTTATCAATTCTTCCAAACGTTCTAAATGTAAAAACCTATTAAACAGTTCCGATTTACACCTATACGCTTCCGACATTACGTAGCTCGAATCCGTCTCTTCTAGAATTTCGTCCAAAATTTCCTCTACTTTATACAATTCTTCTTTCAACATATCCAATATAAAATTATCAATTTTAACCCAAAATTTTGATATACAAACGTGCAGTTTACCTAAAAACTTCTCTTCTTCACTTAAAAATTCTCTAATCATTTCCACCTTAATCATTTCCATTTCCCCATCTCCTTTTTATCCTTTTATCTTTCTATCCCCCACTGTCCATTAGAGTCATAGACCCCCAGGGAAACATAAATAAAGAGGACACCTATTCACAGGTATCCTCTCTACACACACTAATATTTAATTAAAGTTCCGTAACGCTGATTACCTTACTAAACAAAATATCCTCTCCTCGATATTCAAACGTTTTTCCACTTTTCTCAAGTTCGTCCATCTTATCCATCGGATTGTAGTTACCCTCTATGATCGTACTCTCTACACCTTCACCGTAATAAAAGTACATCAAATATCTACTTCCCATTCTGATCGTCCCCTCTCATTTTTGTTACGTTAAATTGATCACTTTTCCACTCTCAATCATCTCGCCTTTTCTGAACACATCTACCCTTAGTGTTAAACCCGTTTCCGTTCCCGAGTATCCTACTTCATCGTAGTCTACATAAAACCTATCCTCATCATAATCATCAAGGTATCTACCTAAAATTTTATTATTTCCTTCATTATATACATCAATTTTCACGTTCCCCGTAAACGTCTTCAGAGCAATTTCAAATTCACTCGTACTTTCAATGTTCGCTACGTTAACCACCTCTACATATGTGTCTGGTTCCGTTTCACTAAATCCATTATTCGGAAAGTTTAAATATTGAGAAGCTCTATTCCCATCGCTATCGAACACTTCTACATCTAAAAATACCTCGTCCTGACCAGAAAAAGCGTCATAATAGGATACTAAAAGTTGATCGGTAATATCCCCATCCTCATTATCACTTACCTTCAGCCCTAAATTTTGCAGATCCTGATTTGTAGGTAACGAAGTTAAAGGTAAAACACTCGAATCATACTCATTAGGCTGTACAATC
Organism: Pontibacillus chungwhensis; assembly: GCF_030166655.1. GTDB lineage: Bacteria > Bacillota > Bacilli > Bacillales > BH030062 > Pontibacillus. Next base: position 4,070 of record NZ_CP126447.1, read on the forward strand.
ACAGGGTCCGTTCCAATTTTCAGATCAAATTGCACGTCATACGACTGAATAGTACTTCCGTCTCCTACATCTTTAATATCTGCCATAACGTACTCTACATAACCCGGTGACAACCCCATATCATCTAAATTTACTACGATCTGCCCCTCTGCATCCAACGTTCCTACCGAGTATCCGTTTAAAATTAGCTCTACATCACTCCTAGTGCTTACGTAGTTAATCGTCAGCTCATTTGTTTCCCCTTCCAAACTGTAATCCTCTACACTAAATACTCTTTCTTGCCTAACCTCACCTTGAATGAAGAATAGCTGCTGTACTTCATCTTTTCCCGTCGCTTCCATCACCACATCTACAAAATAGTCCATTCCATTATTCGTTGGAAAATAATCTTTGTTTCGGAATCGAAACGGATAAACTACACTTCTATCAAAATTTGTAGGCTGAATCCCTAACTCTTCCGTTATGTCCGTTTCATCCAAGTTTCCATCCTCAACTAAACTTTCAAACAAATTATAGTCGTAGTTTAAAACTGTTCTTCCTCCTTCAAATTTCGTTTTCAATCCAACCAGAACGATCTGGCCTGATCCTTCTTCTACCTGCTTAAAGATCCTATAGGTCCCAATCAAATTTCCTTCTCCGTCCTCTAATTCAACCTCTTCATCTACACATCCTATCTCATTCACCACTAAATCTTCTACACTAAATGTAATACTGTTTCCTTCTCCTTTAGTTAAATCTCTAACTATTCCACTCTTCTTCAGCGTTATTTTATTCCCTACACCTGTGCTATCATAGTTTACCGTCAACTCTTCCGTTCCTTTATCAAATCCTACACCTCTAACCATCACACTGTTCGATGTACCACTCGTTACCTCTAACCCTTCTACTGTACTTTGTAATACACTTAAATTGCTCAGTACCGTTTTCACATCATTATTCACATTCCCGAGTCCGTCCGAAATTGTCAGAGTATTCTCTCTAATTTCTTCAATCTCTTGTACGTCTACTTCTGCCAAACTTATCTTATCCGAATCGATCTTTCCGTCCGAATCTGTTACCACTACATTTTCTCCAGACTCGTTTGCATCTCTATATACCATTCGTCCGTTTTCATCGACATACACGACATACTTTATTGCCACTTCCAGTCCCCCTTTATTTCTTTGTTATTGTAAAGACGTTATAAAATATAAAAGGAAGGGCTGGAACCCCTCCTAAATATGATTTGTTTTTGTTAACGTCTTAGTGCATACTGTGCTTTAGACTTAAAAAATGAAAGGAACTGCCATGACGAGGATTGATACAATAAAAAAAGGACCTAACTAAATGTTAGATCCCATCCACTTCTTATTATTTAAGTACCTTCACCCTCAAATTCCAATATTCGTACAAAACATCGTTCACCGGTCTATCCGTACCATTCCGTTTTAAGTAGGCCTGTAATTCCTTTACCTCAAAACCGATCAGAACGTTCAACTCACTTCCACTTACCCCTTGCCTATGCATCTTCTCTAAATCCTTCAACCGTTTCTTCTTCTCCTTTAAACAAAAATCCATCCTCGTTTCCCACTCTCTACATTTAATAAATTTAAGAGTTCTGGATGATTACCGTCTCTGTTCCCCTCTAATCCTTCTATAGATTAACGCTACAGCGAAATTAAATCTACACTACAACACTATCCTACAACTAAATACGTCATAGAGAGCGCATCATTAGGACGCGCATACCCCTACCCCTATGACTATTTATTCCTTTGTCTTAACTTCATGTATAACGTTGCTTTCGGTACACCAGTCGTTCTGACTATATCCATTATGCTCATCCCATTCGTTTCCTTTTCATCATACAACTTCAGCGCTCTTCTTATATCCTTCTCACTCCGTCCTGGCCTACCCATGTGCTTCCCCTGCTTCTTCGCCCGTTCCCTTCCTTCTTTTGTCCGTTCTCTTATTAAATCTGCTTCGAATTCACTAATCGCTCCCAACATCGTAAACATCATTTTTCCATTCGATGTACTAAAATCCAGTCCTTCTTTCAGAAAAATTATATTTACCCCTCTATTCTCTAAATCATTTGCAATACTATGCAAATCAAAAACCGATCTAGCCAGACGGTCAATTTTTGTTACAACTAACTCGTCTCCTTGATGAGGCCTTAAAAAATCTAATGCCTCTCTCAACTTCACTCGATTTTCCCTACTCGTCCCCGATACCTTTTCTACAAATATTTTTTCGCAACCAGCGTCTTCTAATAAATCCTTCTGAGTTTCCAAATCCTGTCCTATAGTCGAAACCCTTGCATATCCGATCTTCAAATTCATCAACCTCCGTCTAAAAGTTTCTTAACTTCTATACTTTAATTTTATACCGACTTATAAACCGATTGCAAGGCATTTATCCTATGTATCTAGCTTAATTTCAGATCGGTTCACAACTTAACACTTTTATACTAAGGAGTGAAAAACTTGATCTGCTTTCTTCCATAAAAAAGACACCTCAAATTCGAGGTGCCATCTCCTTATTTATATTTTCTTCAACCAAATCACCTTGAACTAAAACATAAAGTTTTCCACTTTCCAATTCTTCGTTTCTCTTTTCTAAATGTATAACTTCTTCAATAACTTTCCCTAACACCTTATTAAACTCTTCAATCGCATCGCTGTAGTTTTTTAAACTACAAGCAAATTTTAAAAGTCCAGTCTCTTCGTCATATCCATATTCAAACCCATCTTCCCATCCCTTCGGCATGTAAGAAGATGACCCAAACGGAATAAAATCACTTCTTTCAACTTCACTAAACTCTTTTATAAAATCCACTTCTGATTTCGACCAATCAAACCTGTTCTCATGCAACCTCTTTAATTCTTCCCTATATTCCTTTTTTATTATTACCTTACATCTCAATCCCGTGTACATTCCCATACCCATCTCTCCTCTTAATTCATATTTCTCCTGACAGAATCATTTAATGTTTTAGCTAATTTTTCAAACCCATTTACATCCAAATAAATTTTACTTTTAATATTAGACTCCGTTTCTAACTTAACGTCTAGCGTAAACGTATCCTTATAAACGTCTTTCTTCTTATTCAACACCACTTCTACATCTTCACCTTCTTTTAATACAACTCGGTCTGATAAAAGTTTCCTAACATCCACCTGATTATCCATCTCTTTTCTCCTCTCTTCTTTAATCACCCGTTCTCTTTCATCATGATACCTCAACGTCTTATCCAACTGATCTTTACACTTTCTGTTATACAATTCAGCCCATAAACTGTACTTTACCATCTTCATTTCCCCTTTCTTCTTATTCCCAACTGTCCTTATGCACTCAAATCTGCCTGGGATTAAACAAAAAATAAGGACTAACATAACGTTAGCCCTCAAAAGTTTTACATTTAAATTTAAAATGGAAAAATAAAAACGATGAAATTTTTATTCTTACTTCTTATTGTAAAGTTGAATAAAAGAGCGAAAGGGACATCTGCACATACAAAGGGAGTGAATTAAATGATCTACACTCTTCCTTCTATCTACACCTATACATAATACTTAATTTATACTAAATTAAATAATACCCTTCCGATCGACGCCTGCTAGTAAGGAAGGTTATTATTTAAATTACTAAAATATAACCTATTCCGTACACTTTTTCCTCCGTTTTTCCTTACTTTTTTACTACATTACAACACAAAAAGTTTACGTTTTCTGTTCCGTTTTCTTAACACACACCCTTTACAGTTACTTTTAAACATAAATAACGCACACAACCATTACGGTGTATGCGTTTAAAGTAAATTTGAAATTCTACCTATTATTTTAAAATTAGTTTGAAACATCTCGTCCTCCTATTTCCAAATTTGAAATTAGTTTGAAATCCTTCGTTATACCCGTTCCCTACACAAGGAGGAGGGAGGAGAGCGTTGTTTTATTATTAATTCTTATTTAGTAGGGCTATCTAACCCCTCCTATAAATAAATGTTTTTGTTAAGGTCTAAAGGCTATTGCCTTTATGCTCTACTTTTTAAAAGGGAGTACTTTTCCCGTTTGAGTCTTTTCCTGTTTAAAGTTTCCGAACGGATTAAACTTGCCTACATTATTATTAACCTCTTCTTTTTCTTCCACCAAGTACTCAAACGGATCTACACCTTTTTTATTGTTGTACAGTTCCACCAGCGCCAAATTATTTTTCTTTCCTTCTCTTCCGCCCTTTTGTTGTACATACGCAAAGTCTTCCAAACCTAATTCCGTATGACAGGAATTAATAAAATTGATCTGCTCTGTATACTTCTTATTCTTTCCTTTCTTAACCCACAGGTCCAAATATTGCTGTACCGACCTATACTCTACTTCTCCAATTAAAAATCCAGTATCTTCCGAGAATTCTTTTACTACCTTAGCCGCAAGACAAAAAGCGTTCATTCCAGCTATGTACTGACTCTGCTCCTCACTTCTTTCTGTAAACTCCTCTTCTTCCGTTCTACCGTTCCGCACCAACACAGCACAAAACTTCGTTTTTCCATCTTCCACTTTATATCCAAATTCCACTACCACTTTTTCCATCCTTAACCTCTCCTTTATATTTATAATTTTTCCCATTCCAATTCCCCCTATTATGTACACCCCTATTACTTGTTTACCTTTACACTAATACCTTTACCTTTAGTTTTTATGTTTACTTTACTACCATTTCCTTTTTTCTTTTTAAATTTATTTCTATCCTCTTTCGTCCATCCAAATTCCAATTCTTGCTTTCTGTTTAATTTTTCTACACGTTCCAGAGCGTCTTTATTTCTCTTATTCTCACCTCCGTATCTTTTCACAATAGATTTAGAAATTTGATGAGGTAATTCTATGATATAACAGTATTCAAAAACTTGACGTGCATCCAATTCCCCTTCCTTAAAAGCTTTTTCAATTTCTTTCTTATTTAAATGCATCCTCTTCACCTCCTACTTATTTAATATATTTTTCTTTAGTATCCTGAATTGATCTTCAATCTCTCTCATACTTTCCTTTGTTAAGTAGTCTCTCCTCAAAATGTTATACAATTTAGTATCTCTATTACGCTCTTCTACCAAATCTGAAAATAACTTTAACCTATACACATCATATTTATATATCCCCGTTTTTCTTATCTTTCCAATTGCTTTACTTACGTCCCTATCCCCAACTTTACTTCCTCTACATGCCAAGTTATACCTACTAAAATAATTTATTCTATGCAAGTCTGAACTTGTTAACTTCAAAATCGGCATATATTCAAATCCGTACTCCTCATTACAAATTTTTTCTACCAGACCCTTAAACCCTTCAAACGTATGAGGTACACCTAAAATATCGCATAAAGTCAATTCTGCATTTCTAAGTGTTATTCTCTTTTCCGTTCCCCAACCTCTACTTACCTTCTGCGTATAATAAACATATTCATCATCAAATCTTGTTATTTTTATTTCTTCTACCGTATTTGTCCTGTTCTTATTACTCCATTTTAGCCTATACATCTTTTTACTTTTAACACTTAACGCACTATATAACTCACTCTTACTGTCAAACCCTTTCACCTCTTTATAGTCATTCAGTGCCTCTTCCTCACTTTCATACTTTCCATCCGCACCACGTTTCGGAGCCTTACCTACCCTTACCAAATCTACACTTTCGTTATCTACCGCATCCATTAGCATTACTCGGCCGGAGGCACACATTTCCCCTCCGTTCTTTGTAACAAATCCCTTGTATTTTACATACTCTTCATCCGTCATTTTTATAGTTATACTACGCACATGAATCACTCCCTCTCTCAGGACGATCTCATTTCACCACTTTCAACATCCAATCAAGAAATAGACCTACCCTCTGTTTTTATACAAGCCTTATTTCACCGTATATTACGCGTAGTATAGTTACATTTTTAAAACTAAAAAAATATGACTTTTAATCTTAAAAACGTAACTATACTACAGCTGCAATACACTTGTTACTAAAGTACAGTTGCATAACCACCTATTCACCTCCTATTTTACTTACGCTTCAACAAAGAAATCTGGTAAATCTCCTTCTACCTCTTCATCTCGCAAAAAATCTTCTCGACACATTAACCCCAGATCCTGCCTATTCCTCTCATCTCTCATCTCCAAGAACTTCTTAGTCTTATTCCAACCCCACTCCTTTTCTTTTTTATGAACCGTCCTATGTTCGTCCTTGTTAAGGATAAACAAGTTTGTCCTACTGTTATTTAAACTCTTCTGCAATCCTTCATATTCTCTAGCGTGATGTACTTCGTAGCCCTTTCCTACACCCTTTTCCAACCCAACAACTTTTCTATGCAACAACGTTGTCTCTTTTTCTTTATTTTGCATATACGCATAAATACTCTTTTCCCCTCTAGTTTTCCTTGTTGCTTTTTCAATTCCTTCCAGCTCATTTACGTCCTTCATGCTCACTATAAATACGAAACGATCATTGTCCTGCTGTGGTTTGTTTCTATTGTGCATAGCTGCTTTTCCTCTGCCTATATCAAAAACATCGTATTTCCCTTTTTCTCCTACAAATTTCATCATTTTATTTTTCCCCATTTCATTTTTTTATTTAATAAACTACCTTATAACTAACCATTTCTGCTTCCACTACCCATTTTTTAACCTTATCCCTAAACAAATCCAGGTCCTGCGTTATTCCCAACACTGTCCCTTCTTCTTTCTTACCATCCAAAGTGTTTATATAGTAGTAATCTATAAAAAACAAATTCCCCATGTCCTTCAAATTTCTAAGTTTTATTTGCAGAAAAACGTTATTAGCTAAGTTATTAAATGTATCCTTCCTACCTTCTTGCATCTTGCATAAATACATATTAAAATCTGCATTTTCTAAGTTTAAAACCCCACTCTTTCCACCCAAAGTCCCTTCCATTCCAACAACCCCTCACATTTATTATGTAGAGAGGGCCAAGCCCTCTCTTTTTACTCCTATATCCTTTTCTGCATAAACTTATCTGCTTCTAACACAAAACTAACAAAATTATCTCTACTTCCTTCAACGCAATCCTCTTTATTGTTACCCCTATAAAAATAAATATTTCCACACGTTTTTTCTACTATAAAATCAGTATCTTTTATTAGATTCTCCGCATCTGTTTTAAGGAAATCACCTTCAAAAGCGTATCCGTTTGTTTTACTTGTATCTATCTTTCTTACCTTCTTAATCCAATGTTTCGTCTTACTAAAATGATATTTAGAACTTCCTTTACATACCCCTTCTAGTATTACGTTTTTACTTTCTACTCTTTCACCTAGTTCTATTGTAATCTCTTGCTTTAATTCCTTTAATTCCTCTACACTCATACTCTTCACATCAATCGTTTTCATCTTCATTTCCCCATTTCATTTTTTTATTTTTTTTTATTTTTATAGTAATGGCATGCTAGCTGCCCCTTCTAACTACTTAATTAAACAAACTTTATATCTAAGTACCTATTACCTTCTAAATCTTCCAACACCAAGCTTTTATAATCTCTTATCCCAGGTCCTTTAGCTAAATATATTTTTATGTGTACACCCAACTCATTCGCTAGTTCTTCCGCAAATTCTCTCACTACAAGATGAGTAACACTACCTAATATCTTATCTGTCTCTAACGTTTTACCTTTCAGTCTCGCTTCTCTCATTTCGTTTACACTTAAAATTTTCATTTCAATTTCCCCATTTCGTTTTTTTTATTTTTGTTGCATAATCTAACTTTCTAACTTATTACCTACTGTACCTATGCACTCAATTTTCAATTTGATCTTTTACGTATTTGGGAGTCTTTTTTTTTAATTAGTACTTCATATCTTTATAAAAAACCACATCCGGATCTGACAAACTTGCTACACTTCTAATCTTTACGCTATACACAAAAGTGTTAAAATGATTAAAACTTACAATATAAAATAAATCCCCCTTAGGCCCTTCATACACATCTTCTGTTACAGTTTTAAATTTTTTGTAATACGTTACCTGCCCTACTTCTTTATAACCTTTACTTTCTAACGCACTTCCTGCACCTAAATAATCTCCGTTCACCTTTACTGTCTTTGTCTTTGTCATTTTCAATTCCCCATTTCATTTTTTTTATTTTTGTTGCACAATCTAACTTTCTAACTTATTATCTACTGCACTTATGCTCTCTTTTTTGTTTGGGAGTCTTTAACTATGTTTAGGAAACTTTCCAACTCTCCAGGATCCATTTGGTTGATCTGCTCCAGCGCTTTTGCTAGGAAACTAAAAGATGCGTTCCCTTCCTCATCTTCATCTTCCTCTTTAAATTTAAATTTAAAATCTTCCTTCATTTCTATAAAACCTGCTTTTGCTAACCTATACATGTACTTTTCTTCCGTTTCCTTCTTTAAATTCACCCTCTTTCCGTTTTTTATTTTAGATAGATCCCCTGCTGCTACTCTCATCGCCTCCGCAACCTCTTTCTGCTTATACCCTTCTGCGTTTACTAAATAGTTAATTGTTTCTTTTATCACTTTTAATTCCTCCTTTGTTTCATTTTCTAATTTTCTAACCTTATACCCTATTGCACCTATGCACTCATTTTTCAGTTTGATCTTTTTATGTTTAGGATTCTTTTTATCTATGTACTCCAACAACTCGTAGTATTAATAAAAAATGATTAGTAAACACAAACATACATGTACACATTCATGTAAACGTAAACTTTTTAATAAAATTACTACTTTACACAACAACAAATTTACATTTACTCTTATTTACTTATTTATTAAAAATAGATTTTGTATTACTATAAAAGTACACACAATTAAGTTTAAAAAGGGAGGTAAACAAAAATGTCAAAAGTAATAAGTGTAGGCATTCAGAAGGGAGGTGTAGGTAAATCTACTACATCTTCCATTCTTGCTTATCATCTAGCACAACAAGGATATAAAGTCCTAGGGATTGACATGGATGGTCAAGGAAACTTTACACAGCTGCTAACTGGAGAAGACGACATATACACATTTGAAGATTCTACCGTCTACGATGCGATAGTGAGCGAAGACGCATCACCCTACATCCTAAAAATTGATGATAACCTACATCTGTTAGCAGGAGATGAAAACGTTAATACACTTGCACAACATTTTTATTTAAAGCTAAAAGGTCAATACCATCACGTTCTCAATAAAGCGCTAGAGTCTGTTAAGGACCAATACGACTACATCATCATCGACAACCCACCAGCTCTGGGAGAGTTATCCGTAATTTCTTTAACAACCTCAGACTTCGTTTTGATCATGTTTGAGACAAGTAAATTTTGCTACAACTCTCTGAAAAGCTATATGCAAACAATAGAAGTAGTAAAAGAAAAGGTTAATCCTAAGTTAAAAATAGCAGGAATTTTGCGCAGTATGATAGATGGAAGACGAGCTGATAACAAATACTATTCCAATTTGGTTAAAGAAGAATTTGGAGACCTATGCTTTAATGCAATTATCAAAAGGACAGCAGTAGTAGGGCGAGTTCCTGCGTTAGGTCTTACAGACAACCCAGAAGCTAAAGAAGTCATGAAAACTTATAAAGAATTCTTAAAGGAGTTGAATGAAAATGGGATTTGAAGATTCATTGAAGAAAAAAGAGGGAAGTAAAAAGAGGCCTGAAAAAGCAGTAGGTTCACTTATGCCAAGAGAAACCAACGTGAACGAAGAAGACGATCTACTATCTAAATTTAATAACAAAAAGAAAGTTGAAGACACTCATACCCGTCACACGTTCCTGATCGACAATGATCTAATAGAGCGTTTAGATAAACTTGCAAAAGGTAGACGAGGATTCAAAAAAGAGTTCATTAACCAGATGATACGAGAGGGATTAGACAGGTATGAGGATAAGATTTAACAACATGATAAACAAAAGTTTACGAGGACATAAACTGTTACTAATATGTAAACATAAACACTATGTATAAAATCGCATAAAATAGGCACACTAACACATGTAGATGGTAGTGTGCCTTACTTATTTTCTTCAAATTTAGGAGGTGATAAAATGATCGAGATCGTTCTTATAACAGTTGGACTAGGCTTACTCACTTTCGGATCCTTTCCACTATAAAAATAAAACATTAAAACACTCCGTACCCTTTTGCAACCTTGTAACATCCCTCGCATAAAGCTATATACTCATCTGAATCCATGTACGGAAGCTTTACTATTGTTACTTCAGCACTACCATCATCCACCTTTTTAAAACACCCTGCACATTCCTCCGTATTCCAAATTTCCCTTTTCCTAAAATTCACCTTCAATACTTCACCCATCAAATCCCTCCTTAAAAGAATCGGCGCGCGAGGTCGCCTACCCGGCTCCTTAAACACCTAAACCCATTCTCTTTCCTTCTGTTTTATTTTTTATTATTCCACTCCGCCTACGGCTACGTTCCTATAATCTAGTCCCCTACCTTTATTACCTGCTTCTTCTGTAGACCATTAGTGTACATATAAATGTTTAGAGACAAGAGGTACGCACTAAAATTTACCAGTTCATCAGTTTCTTCAATTCTCTTACACGTTTATCTGACTTACCTATTTTTTTCCCTGCTTTTCTGTTCGAAATACCAGGCTCTTCTTCCAATACCCTCCTTAATCTCTCTATAGTATCCCTTGTCTTTTCCGATTGTTCTTCTAAATACACTTCTTTAGGTACAGATCCTCTCTTTTCTCTAAGTTCTAACTTACGCTTCTCATTCCGCTCTTCCTTCGGTACTTCCGTTACGCTCTTTAATAATTTCACCTCTTCACCCGTTATTTTCAACTTATCTATCATTTTCCACGACGAATAAGGTTTTACAATACCATCGTTCCACCGGAAAACTATTCTATACCCATCCGCCTTGTACTGCGTTACAAACCTCTGTGCACCCTCATGTGCACTTTCTAACGTCCTATTAAACTCCTCATCATCCATTACATCCCTATCCTTGCTATGTATCCTTTTTCTTACATCCTTCAAATGATTCTTCAAATCCTCCTTATTTCTGTTATAAATCGAAAAATGAAATGCGTACATGTAAATAAGTGTATTTCTCTTGTACGACATATTTCCTTTTCTTAACTCTATCAATTTCTCAAAGTCCATCATTCTCTCGTAGTTCAGCTTATACATCCCTGCCAAATTCCTATACTCTTCCGCATCCGTAAGCTGAATTACTTTTTCCCCTTCATCCTCCTCTTTCTTCCCTTTAAAATCCGTCTGTTCTTCAATCGGATCACAAAAACCATATAATTCCTCTAATTCATATTTCTCGTTATTCCATATTTCCCACTCGACTTTACTGTTATTTCGATTGTTTATACTACCCGGAAACCTCATTACCGCTGTTACCGTTTTCATCTTCGGATCCGCACCTACACAAGCTAACCTTTCCGTTAACTGCTTCTGTATATACTTATACTTCCATCCTATATTCTTCGCTGCTCCTCCGTTAATAGAATAAAGTAACTGTATTCCTCTACTTTTTAACACCAAATTCGGTTCCGGTATTACCCCTTCTACAACTAACGCCTGTATATCATCCAACGCTTCTTTCATCGTTTTCGGTTCCGTTACCGTATCTTCTTCCGCTATCTCATTTCCGTCTTTATCTACACTATAAAAATCTACATCTATTCCAATATTTCTAAGCTGTTTTACATCTACCTCTTTTCTACTTCCCCAACTAAAAGCATTCAGACTTATATATCGTTCCGGCACCTCTCCAGTCTCTTCTATCATCTTCTCTACATCATTCGCCCCGTAAAACCTTCTATAATTCTTTCCAAGGTTCGAAATCTCTACATATCCGTAACTTTTAGACGGACAAAACCACATGTCCGTCCAATGATTTATTTTTTCTTTTTTCTTTTTATCTATTTTCCTAAAAATACCCATAAAATACCCCTATAAGTTAATTTATAGGGGTAAAAAAGCGAGCAAAAGGATATATTTATACCTTAAAATACTTGCAATACATTCTATAATTTTATAAAATGTAAACAAACCTAATTAAACAAAGATAATCTTCTGCTTCCAACAGATTTTATCTTTTATCCTATTCTTTAAATCTTACAGCCTTTGCTCCAAAAAGGCCCCTAGAGACTGTGCTTCCAACACAGTCTTTTTTATTATTCAATTTTTATGTAAATTTCGACTTTTAATTTATATCTGTTTCTACTATTCTACACCACCTTACATAAATCTATCAATCTCATTCTATTCACTTCACCAAAAAACTTTCCCACAGTTGAACAAAATACACAGTCTGTTCGACTCAAATCGCATACAAAAACGCCCTACACAACGTATAGGACGCTTCACTCTGCTAAATCATTAAACTATTAATCATCATCAACCGAAGTATGATACCAACCTAATCCTTGTTCTTCTGCTTCTTCTTCAGTCTTAACATCAAACATAAAATACATGGTTGAATACAATTCTTTAGTCTTTTCTTTACTCAATCCTGCCCTCTGACACGCTAATAACATGTACCCAGCTGCTTGTCTATTATCCATATCCAAATCACCTCTCTACAACCTATTATATAAGAAAAAACAGACGCTTTCACGCCTGTTCCTACACCTTTATTAATTTAATTCTCCAACCGAAATCTTAACCTTTCCTCTATCGCTTTCGATATACATATACTTCTCTTCCAAAACACCCTCACGAAACTCTGTATTCAATCCAATACGATCCCTACTATAATCATCAACCATCTTGAAGAAATCCTCTTTATACTCCTTTATATAGCTAAATCCTTTGTTTTCATTCAAGTTTCGTTCAATATCACCTATCAAATCCAATCGCACTAAAGCTTTATCCAGTTCTTCTACATCTCCAACTCCAGCAGATCTCAAAACCTCTAACTCTGTCTTTCTAGTTAATGTCCAAATATCATCCGTTGTCATCGTATTCGTTACCAGTGCCATCTTCCCTCATCTCCTCATATTTATTATTTAAAAGTAAATACCTTTTCCCCGTTTTCATCTTCCTTCACATCAAAATTCGCTTCGACATATTCGACAAAATCAGGCTTACACACTTTTTCTCCTTCTTCTAACAGCGTTAGACCTTCCATGTTAAATATCGTTTTATTCATCCCCTTCACCATTCTCATCATTTTCTTCTTCTACCTCTTCTTCTTCCACCTCTACACCGTTCTCTACGTTTTCTAACACTTCTTCCATCTCACCCACAGTAATAAAATCTTCCCCGTGACTCGTTACCTTCTTGAATCGATTATCTTCCGTCTTAAAATACTCTGTACGCTTCACCTTCAACCCGTTTGGATAATCCTTTTCAAATCTAACTACTTTTCTCATTACACTACATCCCCTTTACCTTCATTTTTTGTCTTACCAAATCGCTTCTTAATCAATTCATGTATGCCTGGTGTAAGTAATCCTGCTATCAATCCATACACACACGCTATAACTACACCAATCTCTACAATAGGCAACAAGCTAAATACAACACTCAATCCTACTCCTACACCCACACCAACCAATGGAAGTAAATTCTTACGTATCGAAAAGCTATTCTTCAGTACATCCACCAACAATTTACTAAATACTGCTACAACTAAAATAAAAACTATATGCTGCCCTTCCAATCCAAGTTGGTTCAACAAATTCAACTCTTCCATTCCATCACCCCACATCCATTTTTAAAACATCCCAATAAACATCTTTACCGCTAACGCTACAACGCCTCCTACACCCGTATAAATAATCTTGTTCGATATACTAGCCTTACTTATAAAATTTGCCTTATTAAAATCCTCCTGCAGTTTATCCATCCCCGTCTTCGTCTCCGTACTCTTCGTCTTTATATACTCCAGATCCACCATCGTAGCTGTATTCTGCCTCTGGATCTCCGCAATCTGTAACCCTTTCCCCTTTAGATCATCTCTCGTCTCTTTCTTAAAATCATCCAAATCCTCTCGCACTCTATCAAACTCAGCCCGAGTGACTATACCTTTCTCCTCGCTCGACATCATCTCACTTCCCCTCAATTCAACCTTTTTATTTATCCTCTTTGTAATTTACCGTCCAACCAAACAGATTCTTTATCGCACACGTATAATAAACAACCTCTTTCTTACTCTTAAATGTCCCCGTTACCAACCTCAAACTCGGATTCACACCTTCTTTATCTGCTTTTACATAAATCGTCCAACCACTATATTCTTCACTCAATCGATCAAACGCTCCTGAGATATCCTTCACATCAGCAAATACACCCGTATAAATCCTAAATACACCCTCTACATCGCCTTCGTCAGATTTTGGAGGGTAATGTCCTTTCAGAGCCTTATCTACCTCTCTATCCGTCTCAGATCCACACACACCATCTACCACAAGTTTGTAGTCCACTTGAAATGCTCGAACTGCCTTCTCCGTTTCATCTCCGTAATCCCCATCTACTCCAAACTCACTCAAATCATATCCAAGGTCAATCAAATCCTCCTGCAAACGTGTAACCTCTTTTCCTCCGTCACCGTTCTCTAAGAAATCCTTACTCTCATGCACACTCACATCCAAATTAGGCCTTTTCCCATTCGCAAAATCTTGCCAACTCAATCCGCAGCTTAAATCCAAATGAGGATAGTCTTTAAAACTTGTCCAATCACCACCCCAACTAAATCCAACACTCTTGGCCAACTCGGCTACACGTCTCCAATCATCATTCACATTCCACAACGCCTTCGATCCATCCCAATTTGTTAAAAAGAAATCAATCGCATAGCCATAGTTGTGTATCGATTGTCCAGCCCTCGCATTAGTAACCTTACTACCTCCAACACTTCTACCCTTTGCATACAAATCGTCTTGTTCCGCAAAAGATCTAAAACCACTCGATACTTGCATATTAATCCCTTCCACATACGCTTTCTCTTGTACATCCAAAATCCGTCGCTTTACTTCGGAATGTACCTTTCCCATGTTCTCTACACTTCGCCTACGTAACGTCTTCAAGCTAACCCTTCCCATTTACTCAACCCCTTCTACTGTCTCAGGTCCCTAAACAAATAAAAGGACTAGAGGAAGGTCTATTACCCTCTCTAATCCCTTTTTTATTTGTTAGGGTCTAATCCCCACTGTGTATTAGAGTCGATTTAGTTTGGGAGTGTTAGAATACATCTAGAAGCTTTCCAGAATAAGGAGTACCATCTAACTTATGTACTACCAAACTACCCTTTGTAATCTCCTCCTGCCGTATCATCTGGTAATACTCCTGCCTATAATAAATAACGTCATATCCTGCCTCTATGTCTTTCTCTTTTACCTTCTTATACTCAACGGCATATGGATCCCCAACACTGTTATGCACTACTAAATACATTACAGGTCTATTGTTGTGCTCCTCTCTTAAATACGCATGAGAACGTCTATCTATCTTCCACACATGCCCTAATCCATCTACAATTTGTGTACTCTGTACATCAACTTCAGGTCCATCCGACCCCATCTTCCAACTAGTCTCCTGCTTATCCCTCAACCTCTCCGGCATAACTAAAAATCCTTTATAAAAAACCGGAGAATCAGGATATTCCCCATTCTCCGGATACCATTCATCAATGTAATCTAAATAATAAGACATACTTACACCTTCTCTCTGCTATTTACATTATAAATATTCCATCCCACTACCCTCTTATAAAACTCTTCGTCTCGATACGTAGCTAAATTTATAGCCCTATCGTTATAGTAGCTATCTTTCTCCGTTAAAAGTCCTTCGTACACTACTCCAGTTTCATCCGTTATCTTTATTTCAGATCCGATGTAGTAAAAACAGTTATTATCTAACCTTTCTCCAAACGGTTTCACAATCTCAACCGTTTTATCATTCGCGTGAAAACTATAATCCTTATATAAAAACTCAGATTTACTAATATTAAAAACGCAGTTCTTAGGTCTATATGCAAAATCAGACCCTCCGCTCATCTTCAAAAACTCTATATCAAAAAGAGAATTATAAGGTGAATGAAACATCATGTTATTTCCACTCAAAGAATCAGAGTCTATATACCCATATACCTCGCTGTTAACCAGTTTTATCGCTCCAAACCCTCCGTCTTTGCAAACTATATCTAAATTTAAATAATCCCTATTACAATCTATGTCATTCACAGATTTGTTCATAAACACAAACCTATCTCCTCGCATGTACATAACATACGTGTTATTGTAAGATCCCTCTTCTGTACTAAAGTATCCTCTCTTACCAAACAACTTCATATCAAATTCAGATTCTTTTATATTCTTAAACTTAAACTGCTTATACTCTTCCTCTCCGTCCTCATTAAAATAGTAATATCCCGTTTCCATCTTAAACGCTTTATCTCCTACATCTATTACCCCTCTAAATTCAACGTCATCCAGCTCTGTATGTTTTACTTCTACTTCTCCTTTTGGTGACCCATTAATGTTTCCTTTCTGCCTCATCAAAAAGACAAAATCACTATTCACGTTAAAGCTAAAATCCAATATCTCTACGTTTCTTATACTCGTCAAATTCCCTTTCACTACGTAGAAAAATCCAGTCCGCCGAAACGAAAATACATTTATATTACGTAACGTACCCTTACTTCCCGTCTCGCCTTGCACAGGTCCTAATAGTTCTACGTCTCCTTCATCTAGCGCTCTTATCGTCAAAGGCTTGAAATCCACATCTTTAAAATCTAAGTCCCCTACAACCCTTATTACGTCACCACCAACGACGCTAAATAAATCATTAAAATTGTTCCACTTCTCTACCGTGTCAATCACATGTTCCGCCATATTCTCACCTCCTTAATCTTCTAAAATGTAAACTCTCCGTTCCCCATCTTCTACAACTAAACTATCCCTCGCCTCAAATCTCGTAACATTATTACTATTAAAATTCGTTCCAGTTCCAGAAAATTGAGGTGTGATTGGATTCCCACTCATGTTCATCCCACCTCCTAGTCTCATGCTACTCTTTCCTACTCCTCCAACACTCCTACTAAAATTACTCGTCCAGTTTCCTTGTATCGTTCCATTTGTCATTCGTATTTTATAGTCCATATAGCCGTTCTTATACAAATACTCAATACTCTCTACAACATACTCACCACTACTTACCGTTTCCCTCGTTAAATCCACTTTCACCGTTTGCCCTAATCCAATTCCATCCTTACTCGTCTTAAACTCAATCGTTTCAGTGTCCTGTGCAAAAGAGTCAATTAAATCGTTCGCTTTTTTCTCAATCGCAGCTAAACCAACCACTCGATCCGTACACTTGTAAACCACTTCTCCTATAACCTCACCACTTCTATCCAACATCTTCTGTATCTCACTATCCCTTGTTACCCTTCCTTCATAAACAACCATCCCATCGTACTCAACCTTTATCTTATCCGCAGACAGTAACACATCATCATTGCTATTTTGCGTTATCCGTTTATCTCCTTTAGTAAAATAAAAGTTATATATATTACTCTCATCTTCATTTTCCTTATCTCCTACAGCCATTTCCTCATAACCCCCAGACTGGCTATTTACATCTCTCCAAACATATACAGTCGGCTTATTCCAAATCGAAAATTCCATATTCCAAATCCTTGTATTTCCATCTCCAACCGTTTCAAACACCTTTCCACCTTCTATTGTCCACGCATCCGTAAATACAACTGTATTCGCATAATTCTTATTATGCGTTGTAACATCTAAATCCCCATCTAATATGTCACCGTCTTTAATCGTAACCCCACTCACATCACTTCCTAGTCTATTAAAATGCAACACCAACTCAGAGTCAATGTACCAAAACGAATTCGTCCTTTCAGCCAATCGATTCAACACCTCATTAACCCTTATATTGTCAAAGTTCTCATAGTCAATCACGCTAGAAACATCTACATTCGTCCCATTCAGCTGAGGTAAGTAAATACTAACTAAATCGTCTATAATCACATCCACGCTCACGTCCGTGTAATCCTTATATACCAAATTTGCTGTCGTTACCTTATCAGGTCCAACAGCCTTTATCGTATAAGTTGTATACGTCTTTCTCTTCCTCTTCTTACTCTTACTTACAAAACACCTATAGTACACAGTCCAATTCTGTTTATCCTTACTACCTCTCGTGTCATAAATGTAAATCTGCTCTCCGTCCATGAAGTTCAAATTATTCATCACTCCGTCTTTATCTACAATCACAAACTCAACAGTCGGTACAGATTTAACATCCTTCTTTATAGAAAGAGAGGACTCTTTTACTAAAAAAGTCCTCCCTTGAATCTCAATCGCTAAATTCTTTTCCAATCTCATTCACCTCACATCATATTATCTCAACTCAATATTCATTAATTCTTCCAAAGGTACTCCCAACGCTTGTACTAACTTGTTTCCATCAATGTTTAAGATTATGTTTACATACTGCTTACCATCTTTACCTTTGTAAACTGATCCCGTCTGATTCCCACCAGCTCTATGATTAATAACCTGCTCTCCGTCTTTTAGCAAGGCGTAACCTTCGCCGCCCGGCACCGGTGCATTAAATATACCTCCTTGGTGCAATCTCGGAATCGTAGGTATACTAACCCCTATCGTCTGCCCTGCTTCAAGCCCAGGAATACTCTTCCCAGCCCAATTTGGTACAGTAAAACTAAGCTGATTCATCTTGTTTATCACAAAATTAATCATATCGATTATCAAATTAATCGGAGACTTCACAATTCCTACCAACAATCCAAATCCATTTTCAAAGGTCCAAATCACACCATCTACCACATTAGTAAATAGACTTCCTATCCCTTTTCCTATCGCTTTTAATCCATCCAGGAATCCATTCCATATTTTTAATCCACCATCCGTTATTGCATCCCAGTTCTTATACAAAAACTTAAATACATCAATCAGCGTCCAGACGGCTACAATAATCCAACCTACCACAGGTATTAAACCTAACAATCTCTTACCTGCCAACCTAGCTAAAGGCATAAATCGTCCGAATACACGTACTAAATTCCCCATGCCTCCAAACAATCCGGCCACAGTATTTATAACCGTACCTCCTACTACTAACAAAGTCCCTAAACCACTTATCAACATCCCTATTCCTACTACAGCTTTTCGTCCAGCAGGTCCCATATTCTCTATAGTGTTTCCTAAAAACTGTACAATCGGTAACCCTGCTTCAGCTAAATCCGTTAAAATAACCAACACTTCTTTTCCAATTGGCTCGATCGCATCAATAAACCCTCTACTTATCTCAGCCCAACTATCACTCGCCATTTCATCTCGTTTCTTCTTTACTTCATCCAACTTCCCATTAAAGTTATCCAAACCCTGCTTACTCGCTTCATTTAAACCTAATATAATCGTCTCACTTACGTCTTCCCATTGCGTTTTAAATAGCTCAACACCAATCATATTCCTTGTTTCATTATCCATAGCACTCAATCCCATTAACACTCTTCCAAAAGCGTCCTGAGCCTGCTTTCCACCTGCATTAATATCACTCTGCAAGTCTTTATAAGATAAACCTAACTCACTTACCATTCCTTTTTGCTTATCTGTCATATTACTTAAACTTATAAATCCTTCTTTTACCGTATCTCCTACCTTATCTAAACTCCAAACTCCATTTCGCTGCGATTCAAGAAATACAGACATCATGCCCTCTAAACTATATCCCGCACGTTCATACGCTTGTGCGTACTCATTCAGTACCTCTAAACCTTCACCTGACGAATTTCCACCCTCTTGATAAAACGTATAAAGCATATCCCTTACCTTGTCTTCTGTTTCACCGAACTTCTTACTCAAATTCGTTGTCGACATTGAAATAACTCCAGCGCTCTCCTGGTACTTCTCTTGTAACAACATTACATCACTCGTAGCGTCCTTCAGAGCGTCCCCATTCAAATCTTCATTCGCCCTCTTTACTGCTACTAAACTATCTTGTACATGCGCTAAATTTTCACCCCAACCATCTAACCAAACTTCTTTACCAGTCTCGGCTACCTTCTTCGCTTCATCTTCCGTTAAGTTTAAATCCTCAATCACACTCGCCGTATACTTCTCACTCTCATTCGCCCAAAACGTAGTCACACCCCCAATCGCCGCAATTGGAGCTGTTAAACCTGCTGTCATTCCTTGTCCTACACCTACTGTTCTATCTCCCAACCTTCTCAAATCACCATCGACTTGATTTATTGTCCGACTCGCATTATTCAGAGCGTCTATCCTTAACTGTAAATTAGCCATAATCATTCACCCCCCTCACTTAAATCTCTTCAAATCCACTCTCATTCGATTCAATCTCATCCCACATATCTCTTACTTCTCTCTTCGTATCCGCAAAACTACCTCCGCCTTGCTGTGTATCCTTCTCTCTCTCATTTATCTCATTTTGCATCAAAATCATAAAATCCCTCTGGTAACACGTCATTCCGTACGGATATTCCCATTTCATCTTATCCTTCTCTAACATGTACCATATTTCATTAGACTCGTTTTTCTTCTCCCTTACGAAACCGAGACACCTCTTCTGTCTTTCCTTTTCCATTCATCTCTAAAATCTTAGCGTACAGTTCCATAAACAAATTAGTATTCAATTCCTTAACCGATTCCACATCCCATGGTCCCTCATCACTTTCCACCTGACTCTTTACATTCAACCCACTCGCAATTACCTTTGCTATATATTCGTTCTGATTCTTATTAAAAAATAACTTAGATGGATCAACGTCTATCCCTTTACTCCTTAATAATTTAGTCATATCTAATACACTCATCTGATCGTGTATCTCGCCATCTTCTTCAAGTTTCTGTATCTTTTCAATATCCTCCTGATTAATCCCCTCTTCATTCCGTAACCGTTCCGTCGATTCTTCTTGTAACTCTTCAATCTCACCCAAACTCAATACACGCAACGTTATATAATCCTCAATCGTCTCTAAATATACGTCCTTTTCCATACTCGACTTCTTCAATAGCTTACTCTTTGTTAAACCCATCCTTATCGTCCCCTTTTGTTTTGTTATTGTTTAAATAAGTAACCCCCTCTAACGTCTTTAGAGAGGGTTACTATTACCACCTGTATCTATGCTTTCTTTTATCTTTAGGAGTCATCGAATTAGTAGGATTCAACCCCGTTTTCGACTCTACAATAAATATCTGTTCGTACTTTCGTAGAATCACTTAACGTCACATCCCCAGGCAAAGCTTTCATGTTAATCTCTTGTTTCGCTCGATCTCGATTCGATACACTATGTTTCGGATTCTGTATATAAACCCGAGGTATCTCAATTTCTACTTTACCTTCTACACCTCTATCCAACGTATACTTCACACTAAACTGCTTAACTCCGTTCTTATCACCACCGCCAGTCGAATTACCCCAGAACTTCTCTAACTCTTTCGTATTATTAAATCTCAGCGTATGCTTGAACGTAGTTGCCCTCTCTCCGCCTTCTATATAAACTGGTAACCTATTATTCATCCCATATCCGTCCATATCCGTGTTGTTCGATATATCAATAGATAAACTATCAATCTCCGCAGACACGTCCTTACCATCTACTTCAACCTTAACCTCGTGAAACATAATCGGTTTCTCTGTATAAGTGATTAATTCATCCCGATTTTTTAAAACCGCCTTCTCATCCTTCGCACCATTCACATTTCCCGTAAATGATGCTCGACCTTTTTTATCAACGCTCAACGAAATCTGATCCAAAACCAGTCCTCTATAAACCATCTCAGTGTGATCTAATCCACCTCTCGCAACAAAACTAGGTAAAGCGTAATCATTCACACCATAAAAGTTGTGCACCATACTCTCACTATCTAATGCATAACCTCCTAAACCCCACTTCAGAAAGTATCCTATCGTATTCACATCCGTAGCGTACCCAATCGATCCACTTACTGCATAGGCTGCTTCCCTTACTTCCTCGTTCACTCGATCATACCCCTGCGGTACTTCTTCTACCGTATCGCCCGTAACATTAATATCAAACGTAGCAAAAGGTAAATGAACTACTGCCTCCGGTGCTGGATCCTGCATATACTCCGTTTCTTCCGCTATACCTACATACCTTAATCGTTCCGCCATTCCAATCTCTCCTCACATAATTTAATAAACATTACCTATATACATCTCAACTCGTAATCGACTTAACGCCCCATACTTGTCATTCTCCTCAATCTTCAACCCACTATCTCCAATACTATCTGGCCTTACATCCCTCACATCATCACCAAACAACTCTTGCCATTCATTCAAAATTAATGATCGAGCTGCTTCTACAATCCCCTGCGCTCTGATCCTTGCTCCCAATTCGTCATAATCCAAATCCTTCACAATGCTTATAAAGTTTATATAAAACACGTACTTAAACTCATCGAATGCCTCAACTTCAGTCTCAAACCCATCCAAATGCATAACCAAAAGAGGATTATATACCCTACTCTTTGTTCTAAACCCACTGACAAACGTTTCAACCTCTTCTAAAACATGTCCCTCGGATCCTTTTATCTCTTCTTGTAACCTATTAAATGTCCCTCTCATCACACTCTCATAGGCTTCCATAAACCGTTTTCCAAAATCCACATCCCTCACCTCACATCAACATTGCTAAAGCGTCCTTTAAATACTTATCCGCACCACTTTCAGCTTTTTTAAATCCTCTATCTACAAACTTATTCTCAGGTACAGCGCTACTCCTATATGTAAACACCGTCCCACTTCCACTACTAAATGCCATCAATTGCCCTTCAATCGCTTTTCTTCCCTCATAAACAAACTGAGCATATTCAACGTCATTCTTAAACGTAATGTTTTGGCCATCATATTTAACCTTGTTATTCTTCTTCAAATTTCCACTCGACACAGGTGTCTCTTTATCCACCTCGTCTTTTAAATTATCCGCAAACAACTCAAACGCTTTATAAATACTCAACTGCATATTACTCGTTAAGTTACTTACCTCTTGTTCTTCTAAACCAGTAATCTTTATCTTTATCAAATCATTCAACTAAACCACCTCACGTCTCCTATCTCTACACTCAACACCGTGTCAGAAATAGCTCGACCTACACTCTGTCTCACATTCAAATCATCTCCAGCTAACCTTACACTCCCATCCGTTCCTAACACATACTCTTCTCCAACAGATAATCCATCCAACTGTTTATTAAATCCTCCGTTATACACCCGTACCAATTCACCTGCATAAACGTCTTCATTAATAAATCCAATCACTACTCGTTCATCCGTTTCATCTGCCAAACGTACCCGACTTTCATTACCTTCCTTATACACGTTTACAAATACACCAGCCGTTAAATCCTCACTCGCTTCAACCAAAGCAAATAAATCATTACTCTCCAATTTACTCTCTCCAACATCTTGTTCTCTCTTATCACCACTCGTGCTAAACACATGAAAACTAACTTTTCGAGGGAAAATCTCCAGATCTCTTCTTATCTCTTTACTAAACACCCTATCCGTTACGACTATATTGTTAAAATCTTGTATATCCGTTACCAATTTATCTCTTCTTATCTGCGCCTGCCCTAACATATTTGCTACCAATCGTATCGCAATAAAATGTATCCCCTCTGGTACACTCTCTCTCAATCCCTCTTTAACTTCTTTCACATAGTTACGTCTCCGATCATGATTAATAAAGTCTTTCGCATACCTCAACATCGACTCTACAAACATTTCTAATTCTTCCTCAGACATATCGTTATCCAATGTATTTAATCGTATCCCCGTATAAAACATTACTTCCTTCACGCTTCCATAGTAATTCTTATCCCGGCCTTTCCACACATAGGTCACATACACCCCTCCTATCCCTCTGGTTCCCTTATCTTATTTGTTAGGGTCTAATTCATACTGTCCGTTTGAACGATTTCTGTGTAGGAGTCCAACTACTAAATAGGAATTAAAAAGAAGACTACAGATTACTAAACCTGTAGTCTTCTTTCACCATTTTCATATTATTCAGCTGGAGCGTTAGGCGCTTGCGTATCCGGTAAAATACAAGATACAGCGTTCTCATCTTCAAAGTTGACACCAAACGTAAAGTTAGTTCCAATCTTCCATCCTCGGTTAAACTCACGCTGCGTTTCTAAAGTAATATTATTAATTTGAAAAAGATGTGCAAAGTTAGATTTTAAACTAAATAAAATCGCTTTCTCATCATTTGGTGCATCATATAAAGACTCTACATCAATTAGCTTATAACCTTTATATGTTGTCTCATCCATCTCACCTGTCAAATACTTATCAGCTAAAAGTGAATCTTTAGTTTCTATAATGTAGTCCTCATACATTTCCTTATACTCATTTGGTAAATAAATCGCATAACTCTTTTTATTTTTACGTCTATAAGGTGCTTCAATCGTCTTAACCAACTTAGCTATAGCGTTAAATACACCTTCTTCAGTTGATAAATCAACATCAGCTGCTACTTTAGTATCTGCACTATCTTTCCCGTACAAAATGTTCCCCTTTGGTACAAAATTTAAATACCCATCAATTAACCCCATATTCGGTTTTCCACTCACATACTCACCTTGAACAGAATAAACAGAAGCAGATTCAACTTCTTCCAATACCTTTTCATAGAGTTTCTGCTCTAAAAACGCTACAAGATCTTCCTCAGTACCTAAAGAGTCAATCTCATCATCTGTAACCATAACTTCTGCCTTAAATCTAGAACCTCTAATCTTATTAGTATGTGTATTAAAATCTGTATAATCTTCTTCCTTTACTTTTCCATCTTGACCTCGGAAACCCGTTAATACACGTTTTCCTCTAAAATCAATTCGATCAATATCTTTTTCATTAGAACTAGTTAAATACTGTCTACCATTGTGTAGAATATCGTGTCTAAAAATAGCGTGTTCAATTAAACTCTTTCCCTTTTCCGTAGGTACTGTCAAAGTACCTAACCTACCTACCTCACTCTTCTTTGCTGTAATCTTACCAATCGCTTCACCTAAACGCTCATCTGCTGTTTTTGCAAACATACTAATCTCTCCTTTATATTTTTTATAATTAATTAATTAACCTTCCATATGCATCTCTCTTAACAAGAGGTTCTGCACGCTTACTCTTTGTAACTACTTGCTCTTCACTAACATCAAGGCTTTTAGACTTATTCGCCATCGCCTTTACTAAATTCAACAAATCTTCCTTGCTTACTTCGTCATCTTTACTTTTATTAGAAACTTTTTCCATCTCTTCAGATGTCTCGTTTCCTTCTTTTTCTTCCTCTTTCTGCTCTTCTACTACACCTTCACTTTTTTCTTCTTGTTTACCTTCTGCTTCCTTAACCTTTCCTTCTTCTCCAATCTGTTTAATCCTCTCATCAATTAAAGCGTTCAACTCTTCATTTGTCATATCAAACTCTACCTCCTCTTTTTTATAAACCTCTTCTTTCTTGGTCCAACTCAACCAATCAACAAACTTTGTGAACATCTCTTTTAAACCACCTATGTTATCCGTATCAGAGATTTCCTCTTGCTCATCTCGAACACTTACACCCTCCTGCTTTATTGAAAAGAACATACTTAGGGATTGCGCTGGATTTTTGACTAATGAAACCAAAGGAACGATCCAATCATCACTCAAATCAGATAAAAGTATATCCTCACTTCTCTTACTTTTAACTGCCATTTTCTCTTCAATGTTATTAAAGTCTTCCTCTCCAACTGCACTTATCGATAACCCTCTCACATAACCATTTAATATTTGCTCCCACACATCATCATCATTAATACGTAATACAAGTACCCAAGTACCCTTTGGTAAAATAACCTTTTCATCTTCTTTAACAAGAAATGTTACCTCTTCATCTTCCTTAAGTAAGTAACTTTCAACTACTTCTATATCCTTTATCTTCTTAAAGTTGTGATGTTGATCAATCATTTGATACCTACTATTAAACTTGTATGCTACTTCCTCAATCTTCTCTTTTGTCACCACCTCACCATAACTATCCTTCACTCCTGGTACCATGGATGCACAGGTTACAACCCTTTTCACATCATCAAACGTACTAACCAAAGCAGTTAAATCCATATCAAACATCTCCTTTTTGTTCAGTTGAAATTAATAAGGCTAGTGAAATTAAAATAAATTTAATCTCACTAGCTCTCACATCACGTATTTTTTATTTTCCTTTTCTAACCACACTGCTGCTAATCAACTTCCCTTCTATATAAAAAGCGTTTAAATCTTCAACGTAATCTTCACTCACATCACTCAAATTAAACTTATTAGCAAAACGATTCCGTAGTTCTAAGGGAGAAATCGCCCCACTTTTTACCAACTCCTTTCCAATCTCTAAATCAGCCTTGTCATCGTCCCTCTCAAACGTGTTTAACTTAACCTTAAAGTCAAACCCAGCACTCTTTAAAAAGCTATTTAACAACCCCTCATATTGCTTCTGTCTAGGTCTAACAACACCATCTCGATAGTTAGCTAAACTCTCCTCAACCGTACTTCCTCCTAAATTACCAATCTCAGCTATCCCAAGACGATAAGGCGAAACTCGATGAGCTGCTAAAATATCATTCCTATCTGCTTCCCTAGTCAACGTGAAATCTTGTTCCTTCGTATCCGTTACCAAAGGAGTTACATTAATTTCTACATCAGTACCTCCAATACCAATTACCATTGATCCGGCTTGAGTCCCTTTCTTATCCCTAAACTCCTTTTCTAACTCATTCACTAAACTATACTTCTTCCCATCTTTTCCTTCTATCTCATCTTCATAGTTACCACTCACCGTTATTAACATGTCAGGCTTCCCAAAGCTCTCATAGAAAGATAATCTATACTTCTCATTCAAAACAGCTGATGTAATCGATCCAATCGCTCCAGCAATGTCAGGTTCACCATAAACAGAATCATTAGGACTATAATTACTAAACATTACAATCCTATTTGCCTTCCTAAACTCTTCCCCTTTAAAACGATTCGAATAGTCCCACTTACCAGTCTGAAAGTCTAAATCCATACTAGGATAGTTTGTATTCCAATCCCCAAAATAAATAACTTTATTTGCTACCATCTGCACATATTTATCTCGATCCCTATGCGCTCTAACCGTATAGGACGGAACATGATTAAAATCTATAACCTTATTATCCTCATCCAATATCACTTCCATCGCTCCAAAACCAACTGCACCAAAATCGATTTCTGCGTTCTTTATAACCTCTCCTATATTCAAACTCTCCAAATACTCCTCTGCTTCTTTTCGTCTGCTTTCCATCTTCGTTATATCCTCATCGTTCCCCGCATCAATCTCCTTTAAAGTAAATCCATAGCTTGATACATCCGTTGCCTTTGTCTTCACACACGTTGCATGATAAATATTCTTACTCAACAACTCTCTAGTCAATTCAGGTGGATACGTAGGCTCTATCGCCCCCATGTTCCCATACTCATTTTCAAATCGATCATGTACAATCTTAGACCGATCTACCCTATAATCATCCAAAACACTTTTTGTTACCCATTCGCCTCTATCCGTCACTACAAAACTTCTACTCATAAATCTCTTCCCCCAATACTTATTCTTGTCTTTTTCATCTGTTCTCCAAATGCTATTTCTAATATCATGGCCACGACATCCGGTATATCCTTAGTTGGATAATTAGGATACTGCGTCACCTCAGTCACAAAATCATCAGTAAAATGCTTATATCTAGGAATAACAACTTTCC